>NZ_NKFH01000001.1:0-9690 GCF_002223135.1 Burkholderia sp. AU33423 | reverse complement strand
CCAATATACCCACCGTGATCACCTTTGTATCCCCTGCTCAAAGATTGAGCAGAGCATTCAATCACGTGGGTCAAAATTCGATGAAAATTTCCAGCTCTAGTGGGTCAGTTCTGCGCGGACATCAACAATCTTCGCGCTGACGATGGGCACCGGCAAAACCATCTTGATGGCGACCTGCATCTTCTACGAGTTCCTACTGGGCAATAAATTCGAGAAGGATGCGCGCTACTGTCACAACGCCCTAGTGTTCGCACCGGATAAGACGGTGCTGCAATCACTGAAGGAGATCGAAGCGTTCGACCTGACCCTCGTGGTGCCGCCGGAGTACGTCAACTTCCTAACCACGCACCTGCGTTTCCACTACCTTGAAGAAGCAGGCACGTCGCTGGACACGCTGGATCGCTCGCGCTTCAACATCATCGTCTCTAACACGCAGAAGATCATCCTCAAGCGCCAGCATAAGGAAAAGACTTCCATTGACAAACTGTTTGGCGCTACTGGCGACACGCTCGCCGCCACCGGCGTCTATGCCGATGCCGCCGACCTCTACAACTTCGATCAGCCGGAAGAAGAGGGCGAACTGACCACCAACCAGCGGTTCGAGAAGCTACGCCGTCTGGAGCAGTTGGGCATTTATGTGGACGAGGCCCATCACGCCTTTGGCAAGGCGCTCGCCAAGGACATGGGCGTCGGTGTGAAGGAGACGGACACCAGCCTGCGCACAACCATTGACATTCTCGCCGCCAGCCTCAACGCGGCGGGTACGCGCGTGGTGGCTTGCTACAACTATACGGGTACGCCCTACGTTGGGCGCGAGGTGTTGCCGGAGGTGGTGTATGCCTACGGCTTGAAGGAAGCCATCGACAAGGGCTTCCTGAAGAAGGTGCTTCTGCACGGCTACAACAGCACCCGCACCGAGGAGTTCGTGGACGTCACCGTCGAAGCCTTCCTGAAGGAGTCCGGCACACTGCGCCCGGAAGGTCTACTGCCCAAGTTGGCCTTCTTCGCTGCCACTATCGACGAGCTGACAAGCGAGCTGAAACCGGCGGTTGAGCGCGCGCTTATCAAGCACGGTATCCCGACCTCGCGCATTCTGGTCAATGTGGGTGACGACAAGCTCACCACCAACGACGACATCCGCGAGTTCAATCGGCTCGACACCGAAGGCTCGGAAAAGCAGTTCGTCCTGCTGGTCAACAAGGGGCGGGAAGGCTGGAACTGCCGCTCGCTGTTCGGCGTTGGCCTGTTCCGCGAGCCGAAGTCCAAGGTGTTCGTGCTGCAGGCCACGATGCGTTGCCTGCGCGCCATCGGCGAGGCCCAACACACTGGCCATGTCTTCCTCTCGAACGACAACCTCAATACCCTTAACGACGAGTTACAACAGAACTTCCGCATCAGTGCCGACGAGTTGCAAAAGACGGGCAGCGACAAGCAGCGCGTGGAAGTACGCGTAATGGAGCCGCCGGTCAAGATCAAGCTCGTGCGCGTGCGCAAGCAATACCAGATGCGCGAAAAGCAGCTTGTTCCTGGGCAGGAACTGGTCCCTGAACGCTCTAGCCGAGAGAGGTGGGCGGAGTTAGTTGAGAAGTACCGGCTAATCGAAACGCAGCAGGAGGGTTTGACCGCCGCCGACGCCGCACGCGCGTCGGGCAGTCGCACCTTCGATCTGACCGAACGCCGCGAAAAGCGCATCTTCTCACGGATGACGCT
Organism: Burkholderia sp. AU33423; assembly: GCF_002223135.1. Taxonomy (NCBI): domain Bacteria; kingdom Pseudomonadati; phylum Pseudomonadota; class Betaproteobacteria; order Burkholderiales; family Burkholderiaceae; genus Burkholderia; species Burkholderia sp. AU33423. Next base: position 7,980 of record NZ_NKFH01000001.1, on the reverse strand, counting down.
GGTGGCGGAGGCGTCACGCTACCTCAATCTACCCCCACTCGACATAGAGGAACTGCTGGACTCGACGAAGGAAGGCACTGACGAGCTGGTGGCGATAACCAATGAGTTCAACGAGCTGCTGTTTGACGAGATCATCCCGCGCCTGTTCCGCCAACTCTACGAACTTGACGAGTCGCAGCAAACCGAGGAGCACGAAGTCGATCTGATTAAGATGCCCCCGAACGGTTACTACGAGGTGTCGGCGGCCAAGGACAAGATCGTCCGGATGAACGACGCGCAGATTAAGGACGAGGAGCGCGCGAAGAGTTTCCACCTCGACACCTACTGCTTTGACTCCGGCTCGGAGAACTGGCTGTTCTGGGACCTGCTGCGTGAGCAGCGGGTGAGGAAAATCTACTTCACTGGAATGCTGACTCACGGCCAGTCTGATTTCTTCATCCAGTACATCGACCCAGACTCGCGCACCGTGCGTAGTTACTACCCCGACTTTATCTTCCAGCGCGAAGAGCCGGATGGTAGCCTGAAGTACGTCATCGTTGAGGTGAAGGCCGACAACCAGATCGAGGACGCGGTGGTGCAAGCCAAGAAGGACTTCGCTCAGCAGATCGCAGTGGCCAGCGGGATGGAGTACCGCATCCTCAAGTCGTCCGATGCAGACAAGCGACACTATCGGGTTCTGATGTAAGGTAATAGAAGAGAAAGCGAGGGGGATAACTATGGCTTTGGATCGATTAGAGCGCATCTTGATCTTGGCGAAGACGTACCCCTCGCCCAGTGCCCAGTATGTTGAGACGTCCTGCGTGGCAGGCATAAGCCAGGACGGCTCAATGCGCCGCTTGTACCCCGTGCCCTTCCGGATGATCGAAGAAGGCCAGCAATTCAAAAAATGGCAGTGGATCGAAGTCAGAGTCGAGAAAGCCAACAAGGATCATCGACCCGAGAGCCATAAGCTCTACGTCGACACGATCAGCTGTGGGGACGTGATAGGCACCAAGAAGGAGTGGGCCACCCGTTGGGAGTGGTTGGCCAAGATCCCATCCTTCGACAGCTTTGATGCCGTCGAAGCTGGACGGCTCGGCGACAGCTTGTCGATTGCATTACTGCGCCCAAAGAGATTGCTCGGCCTTGAAATCACCAAGGCCCGAAACCAGGAGTGGACGGAGGAGGAAAAAGAGAAGCTGATGCGTGAGCAGATGCAGGGCGATCTCTTTTCCGAGGCCGAGGCGAAACGGCAGGTGGTGGAACTTCGCAAGGTACCGTTCGACTTCTATTATCGGTATGTGTGTGATACGCCGGAGGGCGAAAAGGAGCACAAGCACAAGATCGTCGATTGGGAGGCTGGCGCGTTGTTTTGGAACTGTCGTCGTAGCCACGGCGTCGCTTGGGAAGCGCCGTTCCGCGCCAAGCTGGAAGAATCGCTCGGCGGAAAGGATTTGATGTTCTTGATGGGCAATCAGCACCGGTTCCAAGACCAGTGGCTGATCATTAGTTTGGTTTATCCGCCTAAGCGAAAGCCAGTCGAAGAAATGCAGGGTTCGTTGTTCTAGCGTCTGCAGCGTTGATGTGTTCGACGTCCGCGCCGCAGTAGTCACGCACGGCATTGGCCACTATCGAGCGGTGGCAGAAGTTGAAGTCGGCCTCATAGCACAGTAGCGCGCAGTTCGACGTACTCGCTAAGTCCGACAGATCGGAGATGGCGGTTTCTTTCGTCTCGAGATGCTTCAGGAAACCCTCGGTGTAGCGCTTCCAGTTGCCATCCTCACGGTAACGGTCGCGCACCTTCTTAGGGCAGCCCAAGTCGACCATATGGACGTACTCGAGGCCGGAGAGATTCAACGCGCTAGCCAGTGCTTTCTTCGAAAACCCGGGTTTGCGCGACAGGGGCAGCTCGCGGATGTCCACGACGGTGTCGATGCCGTGCTCAGCGAGCAACGACATGAACGCGTCAATGTCCAGTCCTTCGTAGCCTATGGTGAAAACGGTCATACTTGTGCCCCTCTAAAGCGGCGATTTTAACGGAGGATGCACCACCAGTCACGGCGGTCGCAAAATGCCCCTGTCTTGGCGGCAATGTACAGTGCCACAGTCATTAGGCGGTGACTGGAGGTGTCGGTAGGGGACATCCTAGGTTGGCAGGGGTGGCGCTCGCCAGACCAGGTCCGGAATCCGCACCAAACCTTGGGAGAAAAAACCAACCGAGAGCGATTGGTTTTTTGGCAATAGGAGGAGTTGGTGAGGATCGGATTCCCGACCCTCACAAAGTTTCCCACTCAGGGGGCTGGCCTTCCAAGGCCATCAGAGAATTTGTGCCCTGAGTTAGGCGGGCGCGCGCCTAACGCCTTCGGCAAATTCCCTTATCGTGATGTTCGACAGTAGGGCGGTCGCATCAACTTCGTCGTCCAGTCGCAAAACTGTGGCGCCAGTCGCACTTACTCTGGCGCCCTAGGTCTACAAAGCACCTCAAACGTCAATATTCCCCGCCCGCAACGCATTCGACTCGATAAACGCACGCCGCGGCTCCACATCATCCCCCATGAGGGTAGTAAAGATCCCATCCGCAGCAATCGCATCCTCGATCTGCACACGCAGCAGACGCCGCACTGCCGGATCCATCGTCGTTTCCCACAGCTGCTCGGGGTTCATCTCGCCGAGCCCCTTATAGCGTTGTTTGGAGACGTTGCGTTCAGCATCCGCCAACAACCACTTCATCGCGCTCTTGAAGTCCGCCACGGCCATGCTGCGCTCACCGCGCTTGATGACCGCACCTTCCCCGATGAGCCCCTTGAACGTATTCGCGGTGGTCACGAGCTGCTGATAATCCGCCGTGTGCTGGAATTCCTGGTCGATGACCGAAACTCGCACGTTGCCGTGATGCGTACGCTCGACATGCAGCGACCGCTGTTCGCGAACCGGATCATACGAAGGCACCACACGCACTTCGTTCTTCAGCGCTTCATCATGCAACGCAGCGTGCAGCGCCTTAGCCGAAGCCTCGGTCGAAGCCTCGTTAGAGAGGTCGATCACCACCCCATCCATGACCGCCTCCAGCGCGGCCGGATCATACAACCGGCTCAACCGCTCGATCACGCTCTGCGACAGCAGATACGATCGCGCCAGCTCCCCAAGCGCATCACCCGAAATCGCCGCCGCATTCTCACCCGGCACCAGCTCCGACCCTTGCAGCGCCAACCGCAGCATGTGCGCGTTGAGCTCCACGTCATCCTTCAGATACCGCTCGTCCTTGCCCGCCTTGATCTTGTAAAGCGGCGGCTGCGCGATATACACGTACCCGCGCTCGATCATGTCCGGCATCTGGCGATACAGGAACGTGAGCAGCAGCGTCCGGATGTGCGCACCGTCCACGTCCGCGTCGGTCATGATGATGATGCGGTGATAGCGCAGCTTGTCGAGGTTGTAATCCTCTTTGCCGATCCCGCACCCAAGCGCAGTCACGAGCGTGACGATCTGTTCCGACGAAAGCAGCTTGTCGTAGCGCGCTTTCTCGACGTTCAGCACCTTGCCGCGCAGCGGCAGGATGGCCTGGAACTTCCGGTCGCGCCCTTGCTTGGCCGACCCACCTGCCGAGTCACCCTCGACGATGTAGATTTCGCACTTCGCCGGGTCTTTCTCCTGGCAGTCCGCGAGCTTGCCGGGCAGGCCGACGCCGTCGAGCACGCCCTTGCGGCGCGTCATCTCGCGAGCCTTCCGAGCCGCGTCACGCGCACGAGCAGCTTCGACGATCTTCCCGCAGATGATCTTCGCGTCGATCGGCGTTTCCAAAAGGAATTCTTCCAGCGCCTTCGCCACAACTTCTTCAACCGGCGCACGCACCTCGGAAGAAACCAGCTTGTCCTTCGTCTGCGAGCTGAACTTCGGCTCCGGCACCTTCACGGAAAGCACGCACGACAGCCCTTCGCGCATGTCGTCGCCGGTCGTTTCGACCTTCGCCTTCTTCGCGATTTCGTTGTCGGTGATGTACTTGTTGATGACGCGCGTCATCGCGGCCCGAAGGCCGGTCAAGTGCGTGCCGCCGTCGCGCTGCGGAATGTTGTTCGTGAAGCACAGCACGTTTTCGTTGTAGCTGTCGTTCCACTGCATCGCGACTTCGACGCCCACGCCATCCTTCTCGCCGTTGGCGAAGAACACCGTCGGGTGCAGGTTGGTCTTCGTCTTGTTGATGTACTCGACGAAGCCCTTCACACCGCCGGCGAACGCGAAATCGTCTTCCTTGCCCGAACGCAGGTCGGTGAGGCGAATCCGCACACCGTTGTTCAGGAACGAAAGCTCGCGCATCCGCTTCGCGAGGATGTCGTAGTGATACTCGACCGTGCCGAAAATCGTCGGATCGGCCATGAAGTGCACTTCGGTGCCGCGGTTCTCGGTGTCGCCGGTCACCAGCATCGGCGACACTTCGACGCCATCGACCACCTCAAGCACGCGATCCTGCGCGACGCCGCGATGGAATTCCATAAACCGCTTCTTGCCATTGCGGCGCACCGTGAGGCGCAGCCAGCTCGACAGCGCGTTCACGCACGATACGCCCACGCCGTGCAGGCCGCCCGACACCTTGTAGCTGTTCTGGTCGAACTTGCCGCCGGCGTGCAGCTCGGTCATCACGATCTCGGCAGCGCTGCGCTTCGGCTCGTGCTTGTCGTTCATCTTCACGTCGGTCGGAATCCCGCGGCCGTTGTCGGTCACGGAAATCGAGTTGTCGGCGTGAATCGTCACGTGGATGTCGTTGCAGTACCCGGCCAGCGCTTCGTCGATCGAGTTGTCGAGCACCTCGAACACGAGGTGGTGCAGACCGGTGCCGTCCGACGTGTCGCCGATGTACATCCCGGGGCGCTTGCGCACCGCTTCCAGACCTTCGAGGATCTGGATCGACGAGGCGCCGTAGCTGCTGTTATCGGGTTGCGAATTGTGCTGTTCACTCATGGATATCTTCCGGTTCTGCGAGGCCACTCTCGTGGCGGCGCGGTGCGTTTCAGCGAGCGAAATCGCCGGCCGCTCCAGTTTCCTGGCCCGCCCCAAGTGCCGAAGAGGCACTAAAAGGGCGGGTTGTCAGTTCGCCATAAAAACGCCAAAGGGGCTTGCCGCCCCCTGGTGTGTGTCGTGATGTCGCGCGCGTCAGATGCGCATCGGCATCACGACATACTTGAACTCGTCGTTCTCGGGCACGGTAATCAGCGCGCTCGAGCTGGCGTCGCCGAGGCTCACCTGCACGGTGTCGACCTTCAGGTTCGCGAGCACGTCGAGCAGATACGTGACGTTGAAGCCGATGTCGACGGTATCGCCCTGGTAGGCGATCTCCAGTTCTTCCTGCGCCTCTTCCTGATCGGCGTTGGTCGACATGATCTTCAGCTGGCCCGGCGCGATGATGCAGCGCACGCCCTTGAACTTGTCCGAGGTCAGGATCGCCGCGCGTTGCAGCGAACGCTGCAGTTCTTCACGGCCGATCTCGAACGTGTTCTTGTGCGCCTTCGGGATCACGCGCTGGAAGTCGGGGAACTTGCCCTCGACGAGTTTCGACACGAGCTCGACCTGGCCGAACGTGAACTTGGCCTGGGTTTGCGCGATGTCGATTGTGACGGTGTCGTCGATGTCTTCGAGCAGGCGTTGCAGCTCGAGAATCGTCTTGCGCGGCACGATGACTTCCTGGCGGCCGAACGTGCCGCCTTCGAGCTTCATCGACGAGAACGCGAGGCGGTGGCCGTCGGTGGCCACGGCCATCAGCTGGTCCCCGTCGACGACGAGCAGCATGCCGTTCAGGTAGTAGCGGATGTCCTGCTGCGCCATCGCGAAGTGCACCATGCCGAGCAGCTGGCGGAACGACTTCTGCGGGACGGTCAGCGTTGCGCCGAAATCCTTCGCCTGCGCGACGGTCGGGAACTCGTCGGCCGCCAGCGTCTGGAGTGCGAAACGGCTCTTGCCGGATTGAACGGTGAGGCGCTTGTCGGCGAGCGACAGCGTGACCTGGCCGTCAGGCATCGCGCGCAGGATGTCGAGCAGCTTGCGCGCGGCGACGGTGGTCGCGACCTGGTCGCCGCCGACGCCGAAATCGGCGCGCGTGGTGATCTGCAGCTCCAGGTCGGTCGACAGGAACGAAACGTCCGAGCCGTTCTTGGTGATCAGCAGGTTGGCGAGGATCGGCAACGTATGGCGGCGTTCGACGATGCCGCTGACCGTTTGCAGCGGCCTGAGGAGGGTGTCTCGTTCGGTCTTGACCAGTTGCATAGAGTTCCTTCGTTGAGTAACGGCCTGCAGCGCAGCAGCCTCGCAGCGCCCCGCCGGCCGGGCTCTTGGCCCGCCACCACCGGGGCGGTCAAACCAGTATTGTGCCTCAAAACCGAACCGCCCCCCTTAAATTGGGGCGGAGGCCGAATTATCAAGCGCGCGTCGCGCTCAGCCCTTCAGCGTCTGTTCCAGCACGTGCAGCTCGTGGTTGAGCTGCGCGTCCTTGCTGCGTTCGTCGGCGATCTTGCGCACCGCGTGCAGCACGGTGGTGTGATCGCGCCCGCCAAACAGCTCGCCGATTTCCGGCAGGCTCTTCTGCGTGAGTTCCTTCGCGAGATACATCGCGATCTGCCGCGGCCGCGCGATGTTCGCGGGACGCTTCTTCGAGTACATGTCCGCGACCTTGATGTTGTAGAAGTCGGCGACGGTCTTCTGGATGTTCTCGACCGAAATCTGCCGGTTCTGCACGGTCAGCAGGTCCTTCAGCGCTTCCTTGGTCAGCTCGATCGAGATCTCGCGGCCGTGGAACTTCGAATACGCGAGGATCTTGCGCAGCGCGCCTTCGAGTTCGCGCACGTTCGAGCGCAGGTGCTTCGCGACGAAGAATGCGACGTCTTCCGACAGGTTCACGCCTTCCGACTGCGCCTTGCGCATCAGGATCGCGACGCGCATTTCCAGCTCGGGCGGCTCGATCGCGACGGTGAGGCCCGAGTCGAAGCGCGAGATCAGGCGATCGTCGATGCCCGAGATTTCCTTCGGATACGTGTCGCTGGTGATGATCACCTGCGCCTTGTTCGCGACCAGCGCCTCGAACGCGTAGAAGAATTCCTCTTGCGTGCGCGACTTGCCGGAGAAGAACTGGATATCGTCGATCAGCAGCAGGTCGAGCGAGTGGTAGTAGCGCTTGAAGTCGTCGAACGCCTTGCGCTGGTACGCCTTCACCACGTCCGACACGTACTGTTCTGCATGGATGTAGCGGATCCGTGCGCCGGCCTTGTCGAGCAGCAGCTGGTTGCCGATCGCGTGGATCAGGTGGGTCTTGCCGAGGCCGACGCCGCCGTACAGGAACAGCGGGTTGTACGAGATGCCGGGGTTGTCCGCGACCTGGATCGCGGCGGCGCGCGCGAGCTGGTTCGCCTTGCCGGTCACGAAGTTGTCGAAGGTGAGCACGGGGTTCAGCTTCGAACGCTCGTACATCGAATCGGCTTCACCGCCGGCGGCGGGCGCGGCGCCGGGGCCCGGGCGCCACGTGCGGCGGCCGGCGGCCGCTTCGTGCGCGGGCAGGCTCGGCAGGTCGATGTCGGCGTCGTCGGAGTTCAGGTGATGCGCGGCGGCCGCCGACGGCGTCATCGGCACGTCGGCCGGGGCGCTGGGCGCAGCGCCGGCATTCGCGGCCAGGTTGGCGGCGATCGCGGCCACAGTCGCGGCGGGGCCGGTTGGGGCCAGCGGCGCGCGCGGGGCGGCCGGTGCCGCACCGGCGGCGGCGCTGCGCATGCCTGCCTTGGGATCGAGGACGAACTGGACTTCGATCGGCGCGCTCCAGAATTCGCGGGCCAGATCGGAGATGCGGCCCGAAAACTGGCTCTTGACCCAGTCCAGCTTGAAGCGGTTCGGCGCGGCGATGGACAGCGTGTTCGCCGACGCATCGAAGGCCACCGGGGCCAAGGGTTTGATCCACGTCACGTACTGCTGGGGCGTCAGCTCGCGCTCCAGCAGTGCGGAACAGTGTTGCCAGAAATCGTTCAT